>NZ_CP020047.1 GCF_002028405.1 Thiomonas intermedia | reverse complement strand
CGTCTTAGCCTTTTTGGGTATAGCCATCTTGACCAATTGTAGGCGGCCCGGCCAAGAATGCAAAGCCCGATCTAAATTGGCTACCCTGTTGTTAGCCACCCTAAATAGCCATGTATGTGCATTGACGATGCAATGCCCATACATTAAAATAGAGGCTGGCTTATAAGCCAATTTGCCAAATTTTGAAAGAGGTACACGCCATGTCCAAAGAAGTGCAAATGACGTTCCGCGTTGAGCCGGAATTGCGCGCCGAGTTTTCCGACGCCGCTTTGCTGGAAGACCGCCCCGCCGCCCAGGTGCTGCGCGAATTCATGCGGGCCTATGTCAACCAATCGCGTGAGCGCGGCCACAGCCCGGCCAACGATGTGATTTCCCCGGCCGAGAGCCGCCGCCGCGAAGCCGCCGTGAACTTCGCCCGTTCGTCCGTAGGCTTGGAAGGCTTCAAGCCTTCCAAAGCCGCCGAGACGGGCGCACGCCAATTCATCAATGGCGACATCCAGCTTGCCGATTTTGTTCAGGTGAAGCCCGATGCAGAACAAGCCCACAGCCGCTAATGCGTTGACGGCCGAGCAGCGGCAGCAGCTCGAAGCCGATTACACGTTCAGGCGGGTTGTCGAGCTTGAGCTAGACCCGGTGCGCGGCAACTTCGACGCCGCCCACTTGAAGGAAGTCAATCGCCGCATCTTCCAGGACTTGCCGGGCGCTGGCTTCGATGACGTGACGCCGGGCGAGTTTCGCAAGCCGGTTGCCGATGGCTTGGACTGGATGAAACAGCGCGGCTATCGACCGTGGACGGCCCGTTTTATGTCGCGTATTCGCGCATGGACGATGCCGCCACGGCCCGACTCGACAAGGCGCTTGAAGCGGCCAAGCCCGACGAGCTGCGCGGCTTGAAGACGCCGGAATTCACGGCGCGGCTCGCCAAGATTTACACCGAGCTGGACTATGTTCACCCGTTCAGCGACGGCAACAGCCGCACGCTTCGCACCTTCACCAAACAGCTTGCCAAGGAAGCGGGCTATGAAGTCGATTGGGAGCGGTTCGGCCGTAGCGATGTCGGCGCGATCTGCTGTATATCGCCCGCGACCGCAGCGTGAACGAACTGGCGAAGCCGCACGTTCAACACGAAAACACCATGCGGAAAATCCTGCACACGCAGGACAGGCTAGAGGGCAACCGCGCCTTGCCCGATCTGCTGCGCGATGCAGTACGGCCGAGCCGCGCCGTTGCCTTCGAGCAGTTGAGCGAACGCGAAGCGTTGAAAGAGCATCCCGAGCTGCAAGAGGCATACAAGACGATGCACACGGCGGCGACCTACTTCGCATCGAAGATGCCGGGCAAGCCCGAAGCGCAGGAGGCCGGCATTCAGTCGGTCATGAACCACGTTCAGAACCGCTTGAACGCTGGGGAGACGGCAAATTTTTCCCAGGGCCGCGAGTCGGCTCAGACTCAAAAAGAGGTTGCGCAGCCGGTGCGCCCCGCGCCTGACGCCGGCCTGACCGATGAAGCAACGCAGTTTTCCCAACGTCAAAGGAGGTTCTATGTCCCGCATTTACGCAATCTGGAAAGCCTACGCCATGCTGGTGATCGAGGCGGTTTCGGCCTACTGCCGAAAGACCGAGGATTTGCCCGTCGTGGTGTCGCTGGGCCTGCTGCTGGTGCCCATGTTCGCGGCCGATTGGTTCTTGCCCCGCTGGGCTTCGCTGTCGCTGTATGCGGCCATCGGCTTGCCGCTGGCGTGGTTCCTTGGAACCCTGTTTTGGGTGTTCTTCACCCACGAATCGCAGCGGGCCGGCCGCTGAAAAGAAAAAAGCCAGCAGATGGGCGAATCTGCCGGCTTTTGCCATCAAACCACTTAAAGGGACGGGCCTAATGACTTCGGCTAAGACTACCACATTCGATGAAGCCGCGTATAGAGAAGACCTAGTGCGCGCGGGGCTTGACCCCGAAGACGCCGCCATTCTGGCGGCCAAGACTGCCGCCATTCGGCAGGCGGCCGTCGAAGGCGCAACGATGAAGCAGAGCTTGATAAAGGGCGGCATGCAGCCCGAGAAGGCAAAGCGCATGGCTGACGCGCATGTTCGCTGGCATCCAAGCAAGCCGAACATCATCGTGCGGGAGCCAGAGCCGCCGACCGTGCGCGTTGAAGGCTTCCAGTCGATGGGCGACATTTTCGGCCCGATCCAGGCGAAGGCGCAGGCCGCCATGAAAGCCCAGCCAGCGCCGCCAGAGGCGGCGAAGCCAGCCGCCGCCCCGGCAGTACCTGCCGAGCCAGAAAAGCCCGCCACGGCCCGCAAAACGGCCCGGCGCGGCACCAAACGCGACGAACTCGGTTCGTCGGGCGCGATGGTTCCCATGTCGGCAGTCTTCGACTACCGAAACAGCGAGATACCGGAGCGCGTGCGCGAGCTGATCGAAACGCACCTTGCCATCGAGGCCCAGGACGCGAAAAGCGCCGGCTCCCTTGGCTTCATGACCCGCTCCCTTGCCATTGCGACCTTGCCGCACCGCAAGACGGCCGATTTCCGCTTTGTCCGCCGCAACGGCGACTTCACGCTGACCATGATGACCGCGCACCCGCAGGGCTTGCCATACGGCACCCTTCCCCGGCTGCTGCTGACATGGGTTTGCACCGAGGTTGCGCAGAAACGCGAGCGCGTTCTATCGCTTGGCAACAATCTGGCGTCCTATCTGGCCGAGCTGGGCTTGCACAACACAGGCGGGAAGCGCGGCGACATCACGCGCCTGAAACACGCCATGACGACGCTTTTTAGCTCCGTCATTTCATGCCACTACGAAGGCAAAGATTCGTTCGTCCTGCAAAACGTGCTGCTGGCCGACAAGGTGGATTGGTGGACGCCGCAGAACCCGGAAGAAGCCGGGCAATGGCAATCGTCGCTGATGCTGTCGGAGCCGTTTTTCAAAGAGTGCATCGAACACGTCTTGCCCTTCGACATGCGGGCCGTGCGCGGCCTTCGCCAGTCGCCGCTTGCCCTCGATATTTACGTCTGGCTCACCTACCGCATGAGCTACCTATCGAAGCGCACAACGATTCCCTGGGTTGCCCTGGCCGGGCAGTTCGGTTCCGGCTACGCCATGACCGAGCAGGGTTTGCGCGACTTCAAGCGCGCCTTTCTGCGTGAGCTGAAACACGTTCTGGTCATCTACCCGCAGGCCAAGGTTTCCGATGGCGTCAACGGACTGGTGATGTATCCCAGCCCGCCCCACGTCGCCTACAAATCGACGCCGATTCAAAAGGGGCTTGGTTTCTGATGCGCGCCCTTCGCACCTTTTTTGCATGCGCCCTGCTGGCCGTCAGTTCGGCCGCGTGGGCTGATTTTTCCGGCTCAGTCGTCGGCGTGATCGACGGCGACACCATCGACGTGCTGGTAGAGAACCGCCCGGTTCGCGTCCGCTTGGCGCAGATCGACGCCCCGGAGCGCAAGCAAGCCTTCGGAAACCGTTCGCGGCAAGCACTTTCCGCGATGGTCTTCCGGCAGGCCGTCACCGTCGCCGAGGCCGGCCCGGATCGTTACGGCCGCACATTGGGCACCGTCTTTGTCGGTGGCGTGAACGTGAACGCGGCCATGATCGACCAGGGCATGGCGTGGGCCTACCGTCAGTACGTCACCGACCGTTCGTTGATCCAGTTGGAAGCACAGGCCCGCGCCGCACGTCGTGGCCTTTGGGCTGATCCTGCGCCGGTTGAACCCTGGCTTTTCCGCAGAACCAAATAGCCATGCTCGCCCCGGCCGTGCCGGGTACGGGCTTTCGTGCTGCGCATCGAGCCTTGTTCCAAGTCTCGACCCCTTCGGGCTTCAATCCCTCTCGTTGCGCCGTCCCGGCGCTAGTCCCCTGACCACATACCCACCGCCGCGACGGTCTTAGTAGTGACCTTTGCGCCCGTGGATATGTGGACAGCGGTTCAGGCGGCCACTTGGTGACGCTGCGCCGCACCAGGTGGCCAACATTTGTCACCACCGGCAAGCCGACCGCTTGGAGACACCGCGGCAACCTGGCCAGCTCCTTTTTGTCGCCAAAAAGAGCCGTCCCGGCGTGGTGACAGAAACAGCCGATCGAGGACGCGGCCGCGTCACCAAAGACCCAGGCCCGCCGCCTTGGTGACAGATCCCGCCGGCGCCGGCGGATCTGTTGTCACCATCACCGGGCTTTGCCCTTCCAGGCCACGCCGCGATGAATCGCCGCGTTCCAGGGACACCGGCAGACTCGTTCCGAGACTGCCACCGGGCTTACGCCCTTGAACACCCCAAGGCGGGCGCTGCCCGCCTGTTACAGCGGTTCCCGCTGAATTAGGCCGTGGTCACGTCCAGGCCGCCTTGCTGCGGGTTGTGCGGCTTCGCTGAATACCTTTCGCCTGCCCTAAACGGTAGTCCGGCCATGCCATCGCTCCAAGGGCCGGGCTGCGCCCTGAAATCCTCACCCGTTCGCACTCGCTGCGCTCCCTTGCGCTGCGGCTTCCGGTTTCTCCCTTTCCGCGCTGTCCTGTCCGGCCCACCTACGGGCTTCACGGCGAAAGGCACTCAGCGAAGCAAGTTCACACAACGAAAGGCGGATACCGACATGACGCACCAATCACAAATTCAAAAGCAAAACACCCCGGCTCAAGCATCTAGCAAAGCAAGGTTCAACAGCCAAAAACCAAAGGCCGAGCTGCAACAGAAAGCCCTTGAAAATGCCGTGTCTGGTGAAAGCCTTGCGAACTATCAAGCGATCTTCGACGGGTTCGCCGCGATGGGCATCGACATGGCCGACGTTGAACCGCGCGTGAACGTGTTTACCTTCAATGCGTGGAAGGCGCTGGGCCGCGTGGTGAAGAAGGGACAGCATGGCGTCAAGATTGTGACCGTGATTCCTTGCACCAAGAAAGACCGCGAGACAGGCGACGAAGTGCCGGTGAAGAAGGTTAAGACCACGACCGTTTTTCACGTTTCACAGACCGAGGAAATCGGAGGCGAACCGACCGACGAGAAGGCCAGCGCCGACGCCGTGACCGAGGAAGCCGAAGCACCAGAAGCAGCGCCGGAGGCCGCCGAGCAGGCAGCAGCGCAAGCCGTGGCCGTGATCGAGCAGGCCGAGCCGGCAGCGGCCGACGAACCGCGCGAATTGAACGCCTACGAGGCACGCATTGAGGCCAAGCGCGAACGGTACGAAGCGCGTGCAGGCAAGGCCCAGGACGAAAGCCGGGCACTGTATAGCCGGGCGCGTGGTATGGCCGAGGTGATCCCCTTCGGGCAACCGATCCTTGTCGGGCACCACAGCGAAGGCCGCGACCGCAACTATCGCAACCGGATTCACAACACCTTCGGCAAAGCCTTTGCCGCCCAGGACAAGGCAGCGCACTACGCACAGAAGGCCGCGAGCGTGGGCACTGGTGGCATTTCCAGCGATGACCCGGACGCCATCAAGAAGCTGCGCGCCGAGCTGGCAAGCGCCGAGAAGTCGCAAGAGATGATGAAGGCCGCGAACAAGGCCATTCGTGCGAACAAAACACCGGAAACGCAGACCGCCGCCCTTGTGGCCCTTGGCTTCACCGAAGCCCAGGCGGCCGAGGCGATCAAGCCGGACTTTGCCCGCCGTGTCGGTTTCCCGTCCTATGCCTTGTCGAACAACAACGCCAACATGACCCGCATCAAGGGCCGCATTGCCGAGCTGGAGAAGCGCAGCCAGCGGGCCGACGTGGAGAAGGCCGGCGACGGCTACACCTACCGCGAGGACACCACCGAAAACCGCGTGATGTTCATTTTCGACGGCAAGCCGGACGAGGCAACCCGCGCCATCTTGAAGCGTGAAGCCTTCAAATGGTCGCCAAGTCGGGGCGCGTGGGTGCGGCAGTTGAACAACGCCGGAATCTGGGCAGCCAAGCAGGTGATAGAGCGTTTTAATGTTGCCAAAGTTGGTGACGCGCACTAACCAAGATGGTATAATTTGGACAGTTGGAAGTGACCAAACTAGCCGGGAAATCCGGCTAGGAACCCACCGGGAGAACCAGCCATGAAATTCATAGATGACCTGATCGTGACCCTTGCCCTTCGCGTGCTTCGTGCCGTGATGGCAATCGGAACCGGGCTTGTGTACGTCCAGTTTTTCGCCCTGGCTTTTCTGGTGGCGATGGCTGGAACCGTCACGCTGGCCGTGATGCTGGCGGCAGCGAAAAGCGCCTTACTTGGAGGTTAAAGAATGGCAACGAAGAAGAACCACACGGCCGAGCTGGCGAAGCTGGCGGCCGACGTGCCCGGCCTGATCGACACCTTGGAAGGCGAGATTGCCGAGGTTGTCGCCGGCATGGCCGCGCTGAAAAAGGCGGGCTTGATCTACGCAACGGAGCATTGGCGCAAGGGTTCGGACGGCCAGCCGAAATACTTCTATCTGCTGTACCCGCAGAAGAACGGCGAGCCGCGCCGCCGCGATTACGTCGGCTGCGACTCCGAGCGGATCGAGGAGGCCCGCGCCGGCATCGTGCGCGCCGAGCAATACGACCGACTGGCCGCGCAGCATTCGGCCCTTGAATGTCGCGTGCGCCGCATCGCCGAGGCACTGCGCGAAGCCCGCCGCTATCTGGCCGGCAACTGACCACCACAGACACCAGCAACAGCCACAGGGAGAACGACCCCATGCACAAGATGCTTGAACCCCAAGAATGGATGCGCCAATCGCTGGACGCGGGCGCTTTGGCTTTGCGTGCCGTCATTGACGGCCGCGCCCTGCCCGTCGATGACCTCATTGCCGGCACGATGGCCGTCGAGCTGCTGACCGCCCCAGGCCGCTACGCTTCGCCGCTCGACCTGTACGACATCCTGCACCGTGCCCGCCTGCTGCTGAATGTGCCGGCCTTTGCTTGCCAGCCCGAAGGCCGCGCCGAAGCGGGCCGCCTGCTGCCGATGTTTGAGCGCATCCGCGCCGACCAGTGACCACCCGGCCGGGACACCACCGGCCCTTTTTTTAAGTAGCGTAGTAGTAATAGTAGTAGTATAATTATTATTATTCCTACCCAATCCGAAGGAGTTCGCAAAATGGCCCTATCCCAAGACATCAAAGAGCGCATCTTTGCCGCCGCCGACGCCCTGCACGCGGCCAGCGAAACCGGCGAGTTCCCGAGCGTGGAGGCTGTGCGCCAGGAGAGCCGCGCCGGCATGAACAACGTGGTGGAGGCCATGAAGGAATGGCGGCAGAACCAGCGCAAGCAGGTTCAGGCCGTGCGCGAGCCGTTGCCGGTGGAACTGCATGGCGTGGTGCAGAGCATGGGGCAAAGCCTTTGGGAGACGGCGCAGCAACTGGCGAACGAATCGCTAGACGCGGCCAAGGTGGCCTTTGAAACCGAGAAAAGCGACCTCATCCAGCTATCGGCCGAACAGTCCGAAGCCTTCGAGGCCCAGGCCGCCGAGCTGGACGCCGCCCAGGCGCGCATTGCCGAGCTGGAACGCCAAGCCACGGCCGCCGCAGCAGCAGCCCAGGCGACCGCCCAGGAGCTAGACGAGACGCGCCGCGCCCGGCTGGCCGCCGAGCAGGACGCCGCCCTTGCCAAGCAACGGGCCGAGGAAATCGAGCGCCGGGCCGCCGAGCTGCGCGCCGAACTCGACCACGCACACGCCGAGGCCGAAACCGCCGCAGCCCAGGCCAAGGCGACGGCCGACAGCCTGCGCGCCGATGCTGATCGCCTGCGCACCGAGCGCGACAAGGCCCAGCAGCGCCAGGAGCTGGCCGAAGCCGAAGGCGTCAAGCTGGCCGCCAGTCTGGCCGCTGCCCAGGGCGAAACGGCCAAGGCACAAGCCGCCCTTGCCGGCGTCACGGCCAAGGCCGAGGCCGCCGAGCAGGCGCACGCCGACCAGCGCAAGCGCGCGGCCGAAGAAGTCCACCGCAGCGCCGAGCGCATGACGAAGGCAGAGACGGAGCGCGACAAGGCCCGCTCAGAGGCCGCCACAGCCCGCGAGGAAGCCGCAGCCCTGCGCGGCGAGCTGGAAGCCACCAAGACCCAAAACGCCGGCTTGTTGGCCGCGTTGAAGCCCTCCCCCGCCCCGAAAGGCAAGGGCGGCACCGCCAAGGATTGATTGGCGACAGCTTCACGACCTGGCCAGCTCGCGGCCGTCACCAAACCGACCCGGCCAGCGCGCCGGGTTTTTCGTTCCCGTCCACGTCGGGGCCGTGGCCGTGTCCTGGCTGGAATCGGCGTCAAGGGCGACACCGGAGGCCGCACGCGGAGCGCAGCCCGCAGGGCGAGCACCGAACGGGTGAGGATGGCGGGCGAAGCCTTCACCCTTGATGCTGATGGAGGCCATAGAGCCTATCGGCAAGGGGGTAGGACAAGGGCAACGCCCGCAGCGCCTGCCCCCGCAGACAGTCGGGCAAGAACCGACGCGGGATGCAACCGAAGCGGTTGCCCAAGCGAAGCGCGGAGGGTTCCCGATGGCGACAGAATCACGCGATCGAGGACAGGCCGCCGTCACCAACCAAGACGCCCAATTCTGGCGCTTGCTTGTGCATAACCTTGTGGATGACGAAAGTTATCCACGCTGAAAGTGTCTTGCACGCAAGCCGTTGATTCGTAAGGCATTAAATCCGCTATCCACAGAAACGCACGCTGAAAGTGTCTTGCGCGTTACGCTGAAACTGTCTTGCGTTTACGCTGAAAGTGTCTTGCGATCCGAAGCCCAAAAAGCGCGCAAAGCCTTACCAGCATTGGCTATTCTGGCCGTCGTGTGGCTTCCCCCCTGTAGTTCTTGCCTTTAGGTTTTTTTTTCCTTTAAAAAATATACCTAGTAGTTGGAGCCGCCGCCGTTGTGAACAACGTCGAAAAAGCTGCCGCGAAGCGCGGCAATCACCGCCTACCCTCCGGTCGCTTCGCTCCCTGCGCCCCGTCGCTTCGCGCCGGCCTGAACAATGGATGGCCTTCGGCCATGCCGATCTAAGCGCGGCACTTGCCGCGCGGTGCGGCACCACCGCCGCAGCCAGGAACAGGCATCACCTGGGCACACAGGCCGAGGAAATCCAAAACCAACAGCCAAACAGCCAGAAGGCATCTAACGGCTGGCCTACGGCCAGGACGTGAAGAACGAAGCGCGGCACTTGCCGCGCGTTGCAGTTCGACGGCCGAGGTAAGGCATGGTCTAAGCGTCCCGACCGGCAAGCCGGCCGGCATGGCCGCAAGCGGCCACCCCTGCGGGGCGCTAAGACCGGGACAAATCACGCCCGGCCGACAAGTCGGCCGCCCGCTCAGCCCGGCGCGTGTGCGCGCCATGCCGGAAAGGTTCGTGGTGATCGAGAGGCCGCAAAAAACCGTCTATCAGGAAGAAGGGGCTTGCCCTGCCCTCGATTGTGCCCCGTAGCCTGCGCAGGAGGCCCGCCACGGCCCTTTCTTGACCGTCCCGATACCGAGGGTGCGGCAAGGGCGAAAGGCGCTTAAATCGCGTTCTATGGCCGTTTGCGTTCGCATGGCGGTTTTCCGTGGTGCCTGCTGCTGACGATTGCCGCAAAAGCCGCTTATTACTAGGGTTTGCCCTGCCCTTTGCGGTTTCTCATTTGTTTTATTCTGTTTTATCCTTGTTGCATCGTTTGTTTTATGGGTGTTATAATGTGCTTACGGTCAATCCTGGCCGCGCGAACCGAAGGAGCTACACCATGCAGAAGAATGTTTTTGTCGGCAACCTTGCCCGGCCGGCCACCGTAACCGGCACTGGCGACCGCGCCGTGGCGCGTTTCACCTTGATTGCGAACGAGTACGCAGGCAAGGACAAGGACACCGGCCAGACCCGCGAACGTGCCGTTGCGATCCAGTTCACCGCCTTCCGCGCGAAAGCCGAGGCCATCGCAAAGAACGCCTTGAAGGGCGATCAACTCATCATTGATTACCGCGTCGAAAACAACGACTACGAGAAGAACGGCGAAACCGTGTACGGCTACAACTTCATCGTGGAAGACTTCGCATTCGGTGCGCCGGGCAAAGAGAAGCGCGACCAGTTCAGCCGGGCGGGTGAATAACTCATGACATCCCCTGCCCCAAGGATGGATGCCGCGCAATTTGAGCGCGTGGCGTCCAAATGCAAAAGATGGTCAGAGCGTTCCTTGGGCGTTGCAAAAGCGTTGATCGTTGAAGGTGTGTCGCTGTCCGAGGCGGCAGCGGCACACACGATGTCACCGCAGCAAGCGAACGTGATTCGTGGCCGTTTTCTCGCCAAGGCCGAAGACCTGCGCATTGAAGAATTCATGAGCCGGGAAAAACCCAAATTGGCGAGTTCAGCACTTGAGCCGTATTCCGCGCAGATGCAGACCCTTCGGGACAAGGGTTACACGGTTGACCAGATCGTGGCGTTTCTCAAAGAAAACGGCGTATCCACTTCACCGACAACAGTTCGGACTTTTTTAAGGAGCATTCGGGCATGAAAACTACAGTTCTCGCAAACCAAAAGGGCGGCGTGGGCAAGTCGGCCGTGGCCGTCCAGTTGGCCTACTTTTTCCACCTCATCATGGGCAAGCGCGTTTTGGTGATCGACTTCGACCACCAACGCAACAGCTCGAAGGCGATCAAGACCGGAGGCATTGCCACCGTGTCGCAGATGCCGGCCAGCCGCCTTTTGACTCACAAGGTCGGCGGCGTGGAAGACGCTGAATTTGTCTTGGTGGCGGCTGATAACGCCGAGCTGCTGAAAATGGAAAAGCAGGCCGACAGGCACAACAGCTTCGCGTCGAACCTGCAATCGTTTCTGCAAGCCGTGCATAACGACTTCGATGTTTGCATCATCGACACCAACCCGAACCCGGACATTCGACAGCTTTCGTCGCTGGTGGTCAGCGACTACGTTCTGTCGCCGCTGCAATTGAACCAGGAGGCCATCGACGGTATCGGCGACTTGCTCAATCACGACACCATCGGCATTCGCAAGATCAAGGCCGCGATCAATCCCAAGTTGGAATTGATTGGCATCCTGCCGAATCTGGTGGAGCCGACGCCCTTCCAGCGCGATAACTTCCGCGAGCTTTCGACGCACTTCGCCAAGCTACTGATCCCGATGGATGCAGGTTTTGCCGCGATTAAGAAGACTACGGCCGTGCCCGAAGCCCAGGCCGCAGGCGTGCCAGTTTGGAAACTCGGTAAGACCAGCGGCCGCGATGCGTGGACGCAGATCAAGCCGGTATTTGAAAAAATCGCTTCAATCATGGAGGTTCAATAAATGGCACTCGACCTTTCCGCCCTGGAAGAAAAGCCCACTGCCCCGGCCGTGGCCGGGGCGGCCCAGCCGACCGGCAAGCCGCTGGACATTCCCCTTGCCGACATCGAGGAAGACCCCGACCAGCCGCGCAAGGAGTTCACGCCCGAGGCCATGCAGGAAATGACCGACAGCGTTCGGGCGCGAGGCGTCAAAACGCCGGTATCGGTTCGCACCCATCCGAGCAAGCCCGGCAAGTGGATGTTGAACTTTGGCGCGCGCCGCTATCGTGGCTCGCTTGCGGCTGGACGGGCGACGATCCCGGCATTCGTTGACGAAGCGCACGATGACTACGATCAAGTCATTGAGAACATCCAGCGCGACGACTTGAAGCCGATGGAGCTTGCGCTTTTCATCAAGAAGCGTTTGGACGCTGGCGACCAGAAGAAGGCCATCGCAAAGAACCTGGGCAAAGACGGCGCGATCATCACCCAGCACCTTGCCTTGATCGACCCGCCCGCGTGCATCGAAGACGCATACAGCAACGGCAAATGCACGTCGCCTAAAACCCTGTACGAGCTGCGCGGCTTGCATGAGAAGTTCCCCGAGCAAGTCGAAGCATGGTGCGCCGATGCGATGGAAATCACGCGCAAGACCGTTGCCGATCTGGCCGACGAGTTGAAGGGCAAGAAGAAGCCCGCCCCGGCTCCCGCTGCTGGCGAAGGCCAGCAGAGCGGCGAGCAGGCGGGTAACGGCGAAGCCTCGAAATTTGGTCATGACCAAATTCCGGGCGGCGCTGGCGAAGGCCAGGGCGGCAACGGTGGCGGCGCTGGTGAAGCCGAAGGCGAAGGCAGCAAGACCAAGCCGGCCGGCAAGAAGGGCGGCGAAAACGACCAGGGCGAAGGTGTAGGCGCTGGCGAGGAAGGCGACGGCGGGCGTGATACCGGCGAGCTGACAAGCTGGCCCAAGGGCCGGGCCGTGTCCGATCCCGACCGCATGAGCAAGCCGCTTTTGCTGGTGGAGTTCGACGGGCGTTCGGCGGCCGTTTTGCTGAATCGTCGCCCTACCACTGCCGGCCTGATTCACATTCGCTTCGAGGATGGCGGCGGCGATCAAGAGGTAGATGCGGGCGCTTGCAAAATCAACCTGCTGACCGAAGCCGAGAAATGACCATGAAACCGGCGATCCTGAAAGGCGCTGCCGGCTTGATCGTGGCCGGTGCGTTGCTTGCGTTTGCTGCCAGCAGGCAGCAAGCGCAAGCCGCCGACGTGGCCGAAGTATGCGACCTGTCTTTTACCGGGAACGTCCAGCTTCGCGGCGTTCCCGTTGCACGAACGAAGGCCCAGCAGGCGAAAGGACTTTCCAACCGCGACGATGCCGGGCCGGGAATGTTGTTCGCCTTTGACCCACCGGGCAAGCTGGCCTTCTGGATGCGAGACACCCGAATTCCGTTATCTATCGCGTTTGTGTCCGAGGATGGAACTTTGTTTGCCATCGAGGACATGACGCCCCATTCCGACGAATACCATTTGTCGATGAAGCCCGCCAAGTACGCGCTTGAACTCGCACAGGGCCAGTTCCAGCGTAGAGGGCTTGCAGTCGGTTCCCGGCTGCTGAAAGAGGAATGCCGGCCTACGGAGTAGGCCGCATTAGACGTGACCGACACCGCCAAGTTTTGGCGGTTTTTTTTGCCCGAGAACAATCCGTGCCTGAAATCCCGCACAGATGGTTCTACCGGGCGCTTTCAAGACCACGTTTTCAATCCCAAGAGCAAAAAACGCTTGGTCATGACCAAAAGTGTGGGGGGTGTGGGCTATTGCAGGATAGGCTAATCGCCGGTATAGTACGCGCGTAGTCCGCGCTTTGTTCCCCCCCACTTTTGTTGTCATTGACCTTGGAAGCCCGTTATGGAGAAAGAGAACCCTTATCTGAACCTGTACCTGGGTGCGTTGAAGAAACCGTGGTCGGACTATTGCGAAGCCCTGGGGAAAAAGCCCGGCGCAGCTCTGAAAGAGGCCATCGAGCAGCAGTTAGCGAAGGCGGCCAAGAATCCACCGCCGCCCTTGCGTCAGACGGGCGAAGCGCCCGACGACGAACCCAAGGTGCGGTTTGAAATCCTCATGACCAAATCCGAAAAGGCGGCCGTGCAGGAGCGCGCCAACCTTGAGCGTTGTTCACAACGTCGGTGGATCATTGACGCGATCCGGGCGGGCCTCACGCGCGAACCACAGTTCGGCATGAAGGAAATCGACGCGCTGGGCGAGTCGAACTATCAGTTGCTTGCCATCGGGCGCAACCTCAACCAAGTAGCCAAGGCCATGAACGAGGGGCGGCGCGATTCCGTCACGATTGAATCAATCGAACGGCTGCGCGGGATCATCGACGCGCATACGGAGAAAGTCAGCACCGCCATTCGTGCCAGCCTTGAACGGTGGAACATCGAATGAGCAAGACCGTAATCGACGGCATCATCAAGGATTGGGGCGAGCGCCTTCACTATTCGCCGGTCAAGGGGTCGAAGGGCCGCAACATCCGCAGCGGTGGCACCACCAGGGCCGCGAAGCCTTCGCCACCGAGCGGGCCAGCCACGAAAGAGAAGGTAGCCAGGACGGCCAAGAAGACGGCCGAAGTCATGGTGAAAATCTCGGGCGGCGGCAAGAACATGAAGCACATCAAAGCGCACATGGACTACATATCGCGCAATGGCGAGGTGGAGATAGAGGACGAAAACGGCGACATCCACCAGGGCATGGAGGCCGTGCGCGACGTGCGCGACTCATGGGCAAAGGGAAAAATTGGCATTCCCTACGAAGGCGAGAAGCGCAAGGAAGCCTTCAACATCGTTTTGTCGATGCCGCCCGGCACCGACCGGCAGGCCGTCAAGGACGCCGCGCGAGAGTTCGCCAAGCAGGAGTTCGGCAACCACCAGTATGTTTTCGCCGCCCATGACGACGAGAAGCACCCGCATGTTCACCTTGCCGTCAAGGCAGTTGGCAATGACGGCATCCGTTTGAACCCGAGGAAGGGCGACTTGCAGTATTGGCGAGAACAGTTCGCCGAGAAATTGCGCGACCAGGGCATAGAAGCGAATGCGACACCGCGCCGGGCGCGGGGTGTGGTGCAGAAGGCCGAGAAACAGGCCGTGCGTCACATTGACGCCGAATTCCAGCAGGGCAAGCGCCAGGAGCCGGCCCGCGTCACCAGGGCGAGAAAGCAGGACGCCGAAGCCGAGGTGAAGACAGGCAAAAAGCGCGCCAACCCAGCGCAAGACAATATCAGCGCAGCCCGGAAGGACACGCAGAAGGCATACGGCCAGATCGCGCGGGCGCTGGCGACCGGCGAGCCAGAGGACAAGCAAATTGCCCTCAACATCGTTCGACTGGTGCAGACCATGCCGCCAGTCGTGACGAAGCATGACGCGCTTGTGCAGAGCCTGCGCGGCACTGGCGGCCAGACCGCCGAGCGCGAGACGGAGCCAAAGCAGCCGCAACGCCAGGAGCAGGGCAGGGCGAATCCGGGCGACGAGCAGACCCGGTAAGCAGGCGAAAAAAAACGCGGATCATCCGCGTTTCTTTTTTGCGTTTCTCCCTTTTCAGCGGTACGAATCGCCCAATCTGGCCCGGTGGACTTCGTTGATATGGGCGACAGCGTTGCGGCCGTCCCTCACGTTCGCAATTGTCAGTTCGCTGGCCTTCGTGAAGCGATGGCCGACGCGGATCGAATAGGAGTTGAAAGCCCAGCTCACAAAGCCGGTGAAGAAAACGGCGTCCTCGATGTCCCGCCATTTCACGCCGATGATGCCTTTGTTCCAGGGCAGGACACCGCGAAAGAGCCAAACGCCGTCATCGTTGGTGAACAGGATCATGCTGCGCAGGTACAGCACCTGATAGGCGAATATCGCCAGTGCTGCCAGGACGGCAACGACGCTCAAAGACTGATTCAGCGCGCCCAGGGCGACGGCCAGGGCCGAGAGGAAGAAGAACACTACCACGGCCCGGACGTATGCCACCCACGACAGCCGATATTGATTGAACGGTATGCCGCCCGATGTTTCGTTATCTGCTGATTCCATAGTTAGCCCATCCTAAAAAAACAGGGGAGAGCGGTTGCCCGCTTTCCCCTTGGGTTGTCGGCCCGCGAGCTGGGCCAGTCACGGAGGTTCAGGAGCCGCCGCCGCCGTAGTCGTTCGCGCGCCGTGCTGCGTCTTCGGCTGCAATGCGCTGGTTGTATTCCGCAAGGGCTGCGTCGTACTTGTCGGCCTCGACCCAATAGCCGCCGCGCTCAGGCACGCCGACATAGCGCGGTGCCTTGATGTCGGTGTAGGCGTTGCCGTTGTAGGCCGTGCAGTACGAAGGCAGGGCATTGCTGATGTAGCCCGCGCCGTCTTCGTAGCTGTTCCACACGCGCAGAGTCGAATTCAGCGAGGCGTAATCGCAACGGCCTGCGCCGTTGGTGATCGCGTCCACCAGGGCGACCATTTTCGCGTCTTGCGTTGCGGCCGGGCAGAGGTTCAAGAAGCTCTTGCGCTTCTTGATCGTGTCCGACAGCTTCTTTGCCGTGATGCTGAAATACTTCTGAATCGACGGCGTGCATTCGCTGGGCCGGGTTCCCGACGACAGGCAAAGCACGGCTTCGCACGCGAGCCGCACGTCACCCGTGAAAAGGCCATCATCGGCATGCGCGGGCGCTGCCGTGATGAACATCGCGGCGAGCGCGGATGTGATGGCGAGACGTTTCATGAAAATCTTCCTCCTACTGGTTAAAAACTTCGATGTCCACGCGGCGATTCAGCGAGCGTCCGACCGCTGAAAAGTTATCCGCAACGTAATCACCGGCCGACACGTAGTTGACCGAAATGATGGCCGGTGAAACTCCTTGCCCGATCAAGAACCGTTGCGCAGCCAGGGCGCGATTCAGGGCTATTTTTTCGTCCGCAGTGCTGGGACGTTGGCCGTCCGTGCGTCCGCGAACCTCGATTCGGCGCGCTTTGGCGAGCAGCGGCAGCAGTTGCGCGCTGTCGTCGGCGCTCAGATTGAAATTCGTGCCGTTGTAGGGGAAATGCACGCTGAACGTGCGAGAGCGTGCAGGCGGCGGCGGGGCAGGCTGCAAAACGGCCGGTGAAATCACCGGCCGGGCCTGTTCGACGCGAAGTTTTTCTTCTGCCTGCGCGAGCTTTGCACGAAGTGCAATCGTTTCGGCTGTCTCGGGAGTGTTGACGGCGTGACGATTTGACCCGTCCACCACTGGCGGCTTTGGCGGCGATGAACACGCGGCCAAAGCTAGGATGCTGGAAAGAACGACCAATTTGCGCATTGTGTGACTCCGATATGTGGTTTGTTGTAGAACCAAGATTATATATCTTGGCAAGCACTTTGTAATCATAAGGCGCGCTGAAACTGTCTTGCGCATCCGTGGTGTGCATTCCCAGCCACGGCGCAAATGACTTGAACAGAGCATTGGCGACAACCCGGGCCGACCAGGGCGCGGGTTTTGTCACCAAGGAAGGCGGGCAGGGCGGGCGGTGCGGATTGGTGACAACAGATCCGCCGGCGCCGGCGGGATCTGTCACCATCGAGAAGGCCGCCAGGAATGGCGACAAAAGCGAGCTGGCCAGGTTGCCGCGGTGTCACCACGACGCAGACCGCACAAAAGAAAAACGCCTTGTGTGACAAGGCGCTTTTCGATTTTCAAGACAGATTCAGCGTCAGCGTTCTAGCGTTTGCTCCCGGCCGACGACCTGCCCAGCGCCGCGCACATAGTCAACCTTCGTCATCGTGCCGATGGCGGGCGGTGCCTTGTACAACGCAAGATCATGCCGAACCATGTTCGACTTGCCTTTGTCGTTGGATTGGAGCTGATACACATGCTTTTTATCAACGTGCAGCACGTTGCCTTCAAAGGACTTTGTGGCCCCTGTCTTGCCCGGCCGTTCCGCGCCGGTCAAGTCATACAAGCCTTTGGGAAGGCCGCCGCGCGAGCCGATGTAATTCGACTGCCAAGCGCCGTCCACCACCTTATCGAGCAAGCGCGATTCGTTGGCGATCAAAAGCAGTTCGTGGCCTTCGGGCTTCAATTCCCTGCGGCCGTCCACTGGTGCCGTCGTCGGGCCGCTCATCGGGTGCGCTCCGCGTTGCGTTCGACCACTGGCCCGGTGCGTTCCGGCTGCTGCGACTTGGCAGGTGCTGCCTTGTCGTACACGGGCACGGCTGGCACCTTGTTGGCCTTTTCACGTTCGGCCATGCGAGCGCCGACAGCGGCTTTCAAGGCTTCACGTTGCGCAGGGTCTTTCACCTTGGAGTCGATGAAAGCCGAGGCGACGGCTTCGGCGACCTTTGCCTTGTCCGACTTTTGCACGTCCCACTGATTGCGGTTCGTCGTGATTTCCTCTTTGCCGATGACGTTGCCGGCCTTGTCCCGTTTCAGAGCTTCCACGGTGACAGGCGTATTGCCGCGATATTCCAGCTTCACATCGTCGCCGGCCTTCACCTTGCCTTCGGACATGGCGCGTTTCAGATCGACGCCCCAAACCGTTTTTTCGCCCTGGTCGGTTGCCAGCTTCACGAAGTAGTTCGGCTTTTCCTTCGGGTCATGGTTGAAGTTCGCCGCGCCGTGTTCAAGAACCCGGCCAGCGTAGGCCCGCAATGCCACCTTGGCGGCCGTTTCGACCGCCTGCCCTGCCAACCCCTTGCCTTCGGCCTTGTCGGCCGCTACGGGGCGTTCCTGGCGCGCTGAATCTGTCTTGCGGCCGGCGTCTTGGCGCTGCTGTTCCGGCTTGCGCTCGCGGGCCGTCTGGTCACGCTCAACGGTGTTGTGCATGGCACGTTCGCGCTTGTCTTCGAGCAGCTTCAAATCCTGTTCCGTGGGCTTGTAGCCGCGCGCCTCGATGCCGCGCAAGCTGGCTTCCATCCAGACTTCCCGCTGAAAGTCGGGATGGCCGGAAACCTTGATGGTTTTCCAGCCCTTGGCTTCGGCCATCGTCGCCATAGCCTTTGCCACTCGGTCATCGTTGGAGGCCGACACCATGCGTTCGCCCTTGTCCTTCATGGCGAGCTTGCCCGGCTGATCCTTGAAGTAGAACTTCGCCCCGGCAACGCGGAATTGGCTATGAACCTGTTCCATCAATTCCACTTGCCGGTTTTTCTCGCGTTCCGTGAACTGCTGCGAATCCCGGTCAGTGGTGCCACCAGTCCGTTCGGCGATGTCGTTCGCGTCGTCCTGTTCCAGCGCCTTTTCGGACAGGTTTTCAACGTCGATGCGCTTGCCTTCGGCCTTGATGCCGAGGGCTTCTTGTTCGCGGGCCAGTTGCTCGCGTTCCCGTTGGCGAAGCAGGTTCGCGCGGGCGACGGCTTCCTTGCCGTCGATCACTTCAAGTTCTTTTTCCTTGACCGGCTCCACCATGTTTTTTTCGTCGGCCGCGTCAGGTTCGAGCTGTTCGAGCTGGATCAACTCGACGGCCTTGCGGGCTTCCTTCATGGCCGCGCGCCGGGCGCTTTCTTCCGGCGTCATGCCGTATTCGTTCATCAGGGCTTCGCCCTTCAACGATCCCTTGGCTTCGCCATGCTCCATGATGGCCTTGGCGTTCTTGTCGCCCACCGAGTCGGCCAGCGTGTCGGCGTCAATGTCCTTGAGCTTGCCCACGGTCTTGTTGCCCATATGGAACGAGACGTTGAACGCCTGTTCGCCGTCCTTTTCGCTGCGCTCGAAGCGGATCGACGTAACCGTTTTGTCGTTCAAGGTCATGACGCCATAAGCCGGGCCGCGTTCAGACGCATCCAGCACGGCCGCAATCTGCTTCGCTTCATCGTTCTGACGCTTCCATTCACGATCAACGAAGGTAGGGCCGGTAGTGCCCTTCGGCGCGTGTTCTTCCCAAGCCTTGGCGGCTTTCTCGAAATCGTTCTTCGAGAGCTGTTCCAGATCGTCATAAAGGCGGGGATCGAGCTTCGGTGCTGCCGACTGGTGCGCCGGCTTCGCGGCGTCCCAATCGGCCGCCTTGAGGCGTTCATTGACCGACTTGTCCAGGGCTTCGACATAGCCCGCGCGAAAGTCCTTGTCGGCTTCCTTGTCGGAGTAGGGCAAGCCCTTCACGTAGCGCTTGCTGCCGTCTTCGTACTCGCCATGCACGGCGGTTTCGGCCATGAAACGGCCGCTACCACCAGGGCCAGTACCGGGGCCAGCCGGCATGCCATGAATAACGCCAGGGCGTTGCGTAATGTCGGCCTCGAAAAAGGCCGCGCCGGCTTCTTTGGCGCTCGCGTACCGCGTTTTGTTTGCGCCTACAACCACATCAAAAGTGTCTGCCATGATCCCGCTCCTTATCGTTCGATGCCGGTATCGGCTTGTTTAGCCTGCACAGGCGCGGGCGTGGATTTGGTGGCTTCCGGCTGCTTGTTGAAAGCCTGTTCGGTGACGTTGCCCAGGTGCTTCAAGAACGCCTCACGCTGGTTCGTGTTCTTGATGTTTTCCTTGGCGTAGTCGGCGGCCTGCTTCATGAAGTCTTCGGCCTTCATGGCTTCCTTCACAGGCGCTTGCTGGGGTGCTTTCTCTGGCGCGTCCTTGCCAGGATCGGCCGCTTGCTTGCTCTTGTCCGACCAGTGATAAGCCTTCGCCTTATCCCCGGTGTAGTGGACTTGAACATTGGTGCCGTTCATCGTCTTCTTGGCATCCAGCAGGGCAAGCGAAGCGCCTTGCAGAGCCACGTCGTCTTTGTGATGAACCACGGCCGAGAGCCGTTCTTTGCCGACCGCTTGAACAAGGAATTTTTCATTGTTCAGGATGACGGGGCCGTAGTAGCTGCCGTTTTCCTTTGCGGTGGAAATGCGGGCGGTGATGTTGTTGCCCTGGGCGTCTTTGATGCGTTCCCCGGCAGCATCAACCGGGTTCAGCTTGTTGATTGCGTAGTCCCGAACTTCCTTCGGCACTTCTTCAATCTTGTGCAAGTAGCCGCCGACAACTTTGGTGTTGCTGGCAGTACGTTGAACAGCCGGAGAACCGGCAGTGCGTTCATTCATGATTGGCTCCTAACGATAAAAAAATGTGACTCTCGATAAAGTCACTCTTGGGCTGCGCCCGCATTAGTCGCCGCTTAAAAAGCGACGACCAAATTCAATGCCTATTCCGCATTTTTGATTGAAGGAAGGGGCTTGTCAAGCACGCTCAAATCGAGTATTGGCGCGTCATTTTCGGCTTCCTCGACATACTCCGGCACCGCTTCCATTTCATCCAGTGCGGCCAGCATGTCGGCTTCATCCATCATCCCGTCATCGGGTGGCGTGAAGTCTTCCATCATTGCGGCAAGGTCTTCGTCCGTAGGCCCGTCCGGCTCAATGTCGGCTTGGTCATGACCAAGGCCGTGATCCGGTTCGGGTTCAGGTTCCGCGTGCGTTTCAGGCTTGGCGACAGAAGCGCCGCCAGGCCTCGATGCACTTGTCACCAATTCGTCGGCCGGTTCGTCGTCGGCCGGCTCAATGCTATTCACCGCGACTTCCTGCCCGTCGTCGTCGGCCGCCTGCGCATCCAGCGCCGCAAGTTCGTCATCGCTTGGGCGTTCGCTGGCCCCGTCTTCATCCACTTCCGGCGCTTCGCTGTCGTCGTAGCTGTTTGTCGCGTCCAGGGCGTCAAAGAAGCCGTCAACGAACGCTTCCACCTGTTCCGGCTCGATGCCTGCACCTTCGGGCAATGGCACCTTGGAGAAGTCCAGGGCCAGCGTGCGAAGGTCGATGCCCTTCGCCACGTCGGCCGGCTTCAGTTCGCGCGTGCGGGCCTGCACGACCGCTTCATGCAGATCAAGGTTCAGGTATGGCACATCGACGGCGCATTCACCGGAACCCCAAGAGTCTTCAAGCTGCTTTTTCGTCGGCAGTTTCTTGCCGAGCTTTGCCAGCGACGGCGCAACCGACTTGAGGCGGTCGATAAAGACGTGATCCTGAAAGTAGGCGATCTTTTCGCACTTGATGGGCTTGGTGTTTTCAAGGTTGATGATCTGTTGCCGCTGACTCATTTCCTTGAGTTCTTGCGGCATGAGCAACGCCCGCTTTTGATCCGACTCGGATTCGCTTCGACCACCGGCCGCCTTGCCGCCGAGCTGGCGACTTAGACCCTTGGCCTTGAACGTGTAGGTGCCGAGCATTTCCGAATACTCGTTCGCGTCCTTTTGCTCGCGTGGCGTGTAGATGATCTGGCAAGCGTGGTTCGTTATCAGCGTGCGCGCGCTTTCACGACCATAGCCCTTGCGTGGTTCGGCCTCGATCTGGCCGGGCGACTGGATGATGGTCAGCAGCCGCAGACCGTAGCCGGCCATGTAGGCGTTTGCCTTGTCGATGATGCCGATTCGGCCGGGCGCGGCAAACTCATCCATGAGCAGCAGGCAGGAATATTTCAGCTCAGGTTTCGAGTGCAGCAGATCGTCGGTGTTGAGGTTAATCAACTGCGAGAAGAACAGGTTAATCAGCAACTCGGCTTCGGCCAGCTTGTTTGCCGGAATGCCGATGTAGATCGTCATGCGCTTCTTGCGCACGTCCCGAACGTCGAAGTCGTTCGCGGCCGTAGCGGCATCGACCAGCGGGCTAACCCAAATGGTCAACGGCACGTTGAACGATGCCAGGATGCTCGACAAGGTGTTGTCCGACGTGGACGTGAAGCGGTTCAGTGCGTCAACGCATTCCATCGACAGCGGCGGCAAGCCTTCGCCGTCCCATTGCTCAATCGGAACCAGCGTCACGACTTCTTCGCCGTCGTCGTCAATGGTGGTTTCTTCCCTGAAATTCCGGGCGGTAATCAGGTCTTGCAGATACTTTTTGATGGGCTGGCCCTTGCCCGAGGACTGGCGCAGCAGCTCGCCGATGGTGCGCGGCAATGCCGGCGTTTCGCAAAGGTAGAGGCACAGGCCCAGGAACAGGTTTCGAGCCGCATCGTCAAAGAACGTGTCTTTGCCGCCGCCCGGATACAGGGCATAGCCGATTGCCAAGATTTCCGTCACGCGCTGGCGTGGATCGTCGCTGATGTAGCCCAGCGGGTTGTAGCGATGCGTTTGCCCATCCTTGGAAAACGGATTGAACAAAAACACTTCCTGGCCGTGCTTGGCCCGGAACTTCGACGTGATGAGAAAGTTTTCCAGCTTCACATCGAGGACGACGGCCGATTCGCTGTAGTTGAGCAGGTTCGGCACCACGATTCCGACGCCCTTGCCCGAGCGAGTCGGCGCGGCCAGCAAGACGAACTGCATGCCCGCGAACATCAAGAAGCGGTTTTTCAGCTTGCCGATGATGATGCCGGTATTGCCGAACAGCCCAGCCTTTTCAATCTCGCCGGCATTGGCGAAGCGGGCTTCACCATGCAGCGAACGCACTTCGCGCATAGCGGCAATCAGTGCCACGATGGGGGCACCGTAGGCCACCACGGCGGCCACGATGCCCGACACCTTGAGGCGCTTCGCAATCACCGGGTCAGCTTGGTAAAACTGCCAGTACGTCCACCACGTCGAGAAGTCGGTTTTGCCGAACGGGTTCGTCTTGCTGAAAGCGAAGAAGAAGAAGCCGGCCAGCCAGACAGCGCCGACCGTGGCGGCGATGAACACCACCACGCCCAACACCCATTTAAGCCACTTTGGCATTTCCATAAGTTGAGTCCTTATCGCGCATTGGTGACGGGCCACGCCACCAGGTTGCAGAGAGTTGTCGCCAATGGCGAGGATTGCCGGTCAGTTGATTGGTGACGATGCGACGACCTGGCCAGCTCGCGGCCGTCACCAAACCGACCCGGCCAGCGCGCCGGGTTTTTCGTTCCCGTCCACGTCGGGGCCGTGGCCGTGTCCTGGCTGGAATCGGCGTCAAGGGCGACACCGGAGGCCGCACGCGGAGCGCAGCCCGCAGGGCGAGCACCGAACGGGTGAGGATGGCGGGCGAAGCCTTCACCCTTGATGCTGATGGAGGCCATAGAGCCTATCGGCAAGGGGGTAGGACAAGGGCAACGCCCGCAGCGCCTGCCCCCGCAGACAGTCGGGCAAGAACCGACGCGGGATGCAACCGAAGCGGTTGCCCAAGCGAAGCGCGGAGGGTTCCCGATGGCGACAGAATCACGCGATCGAGGAAGATCCGTTGTCACCAACGCAAACAGCGCGCACAAGGCGCGCTGATCCTGGCTGATGGCCTTCGCCCGCATGCCCCTTAGTCCTTCGGAGCCGGTGCGCGCTTCATCATCGGGTCATACCAGAGTTCGGTAATGTGCCGGCCTGCACCGCCTGTTAGATCGTTGTGGACATGCACCACGACATCCACCACCAGATACAGCAGCCGGCGAATCACCGGGTAAGGCAGTGTGCGGCCCTGGCGGTTCTGCAAGACCATCAAGGCCAGCCGTTCAAACGTCAGGTCGCACGATCCGGCATGGCAGCTTGTGATGCTGCCACCGTGGCCCGAGGCGGCCACGTTGATGAAGTCGAATGTCTCGCCGCTGCGCAGCTCGGCAAGCAAGATGCGCGTGGGTTTCATCCGCAGGCAGCTTTTCAGAAGCGCGGCGGCCGTGACCGGCGCGTTATCTTCTTCCTTCGCTTCGCTGGGATAGAACAGGTGGACGTGATTCGGATGGCTGGGCAAGAACAGTTCGGGCACGTCCTCAATCGTGATGATGCGCTGGTCAGCAGGAATTTCCTGCATCAAGGCTTTCATGAAGGTGGTCTTGCCCGAGCCGGTTTCGCCGGCCACCACGATGACCTTTTCGAGCTGGACGGCCCGGCGCAGGAAGTCGATGTAGTTCCCGTCTTCCTTGAGTCGCACCAGTTCCGTTTCTTGCTCCGTCAAGTCGCCAGTCAGCGGCTTGATGTGCTTGAAAAAGCCTTGCTTGTCGTAGTCGTCCAGGGTGCGAACATTGAATGACGGCTTACGAATCGTGACCGATACCGTTCCATGCTCGCAAGCAGGCGGCAGCACGATTTGCACGCGCTCACCGCCCGGCATGATGGCCGAGAGAATCGGCCGGTTTTCCGAAACGTCGTTGCTCGAAAACTTGGCCGTGGCCGTAGCCAGCGACAGCAAGTGATCTTGCGTCAGGCCCGGCACTTCGTGCCGTTCCCATACGTTTTGCCGCTCGCAGAAAACCTCAAACGGCCGGTTCACGCAGATTTCCGTGATGGTCGGGTCTTCCATCCATTCCTTGGCAAATTCAAGGTGGTAATTGACCGAGGCGGCCCGGTCAACGGAAGCGATGTATTCGTTGCTGTTATTGCGCTGCGACATCGTAAACACTCGAAAAGTCCAAGTCGCGGGCAACGTAGATACCGACTTGCTCGCCTTGGTTTTTGTAGAGGGTTGGCGGAATGTTGATGGTGTTCTTCAACGCTTCCGCCGCCATGTTTTGGGTGGCATCGCCAGTGCTGTTGAAATTGAACTGACTGTTGCCGCCGCTGCCGGTGTTGGAGGTAAGACCGCGTGCCACGTCATCAACCAAACTCAGCATGAGCGCACCGCCGAAGCGTTGCCAAAAGTGGTTGTCGATGTAGCCGGGAACACCGCCGCCGCCGAGCTGGTCGGTGCCGGGCGAGTCCAGGGGAATGACGACACCGTTCGGCGTCTTGATGCGGCTCCACAGCACGAAGATGCGGGCCATGCCTTGGCGCATGTTGGCCTTGTATTCGCCCGTCACGGTCGAACCGCGTTCGATCAACAGCACCTTGCCGTTGTCGCTGTAGATGTTGCGCGTGATGACGCACGCAGTCATGCCGGGCACCGTGGAATCCAGGCGCGTTTGCAAGGCGCAGTCGATGAAGCTGCCCTTCGCCAAGATGAAGTTGCGGTTGCCGAGCATGCCGGCCTTGCGCGTGCCAGTCCGCGTCGAAGTCAGCATTTCAGCCATGCCGCCCGAAGCGCCCAGGTCGCCGCCGCTGCCGGCACCTGCACCCGCGCCCGGTTGCCCGCCTTCACTGCCGCCCGCGTTCGTCTTGCTTGCAACGGCCATGAGAGAGGAACCCGACTTGTCCAGGGGCGGAACAGGCTTGCCATTGGACGCTACGGGGCCGCCAGACGCGCCAGGAAGGGCCGGGGCTACCCCGATAGGGGCCGCACCCGATGGGGCCGGCACAACGGGCGCAGCGCCCGGCAGAGGCGGTGCCTCTTTCGGCGCGGGCGGCTCTTGGAACGTGCGAGCTGGTACGGCGCTGGAGAGCTGCAAATTCTTTTGCGCCGCCGACTCGCTGGCCTTGGCCGCGTTCTTCTTGTACTTCCAGTAGCCGACGCCACCGGCCGCGCACAGGATCAACAGAATGACGATGACGATCAAGCCGCGCTTCGCGGTCGATGGCCCGGTTTCGTTGACGCTGGGCATGCCGCGTTCTTCGCCCGGCAGCGAATCAACGGCCTGTTCAGGATTGTTTTGATTGCTCATTAGTTGATCTCCCCGGCTTTGATGACGCGCTTCACGCCCGGAACCGTCGTGCCCTGATTGGCTGGCACGCCGTCAGGGTCGAAGCTGTCGTTGTAGATACCCACGACCGCGTTACCGAGGCGCAGAACCATTTCCTTCGACACACGTTGCAGAACCAACGTGTCCGGCACGGCCGGGTCGATATGGCTGTTCACAAGGCTTTCCGTCTTGTCAGCAGCCACCAAGAACGCCGAAGGGAAGTCCCGGTTGTTCGGGAACTTCAAGTAGGTGAAACGGCCGTCGTCGTAGGCCATCGTCGGCGCGATGTTCTCGGAGGCGTCCCCGATCTGCATCGAGTAATTCCAGTTCCGAGGTTCGGGCTTGGCATCGAGCTTCGCTTGTGCGCGATTCTTTTCAGCCAGCGCCTTTGCCGCCGCCAGTTCGTCGGCCGGATAGCGGTATTCAACGCGGTAGGCGACACGGTTCGCAGGCGCTTTGCCGCTGTTGTTGCTGGGCAGCAAGTGCAGGTCGATGTCGTACATGCGAAGGTTCGTCGTCACCATCAAGTTGGTGTCCCACTTCCCCGCTTCCGGTGCCATCGCTGGCACGCCCTGGCCGACGACGACCGACTTCGGCTTGATGTAGAGGATGTTCCGGCGATCCGAGAATTCCCAGCCTTGGGTAAAGCCCGAGGCGACATCCAGAATTGTTTCGCCAGGAGCGAATACGACGCGGGCACCAAGGCCGGCCACCGCACGCACTACAACCACGTCGCCGGGGTTGTAGTTCACGTACTGGATGCGGTTGTCGAACTTCGAGCCTTGCGGCACGTCGGCCGCGTGGGCGGCACCGAAGGCCGCCGAGAGCGCAAGAATCAAGGCGAGTCGTTTCATTGGACGCTCCCCACCATTTCAGGGTCAACGCGGTAGGTCAGCACTTGAAAGCCGAAGGGGTTCACCAGTCGGGCGCTTTCCTTGATAAGCGCCGTGCTGCGGTACTCATAGGCCACCGTGGCGACCCACTTCGTCACCGTGCCCGGTGCGCCTTCCTGATCGACGCGCTTCGTCGTCTTGATGAAGCGAACGGTTCCGGTGTTCTTGCCGGTCGGAACCACACTCAGGATTTCAACCGTCGCGCGAACCGTCTTGCCATAGGTCTTGTCCAGGGCGTCTTTGCCTTCAAAGAGCTGGGCATAGCCCTGGCCCACGTTCGCCGAGGACAGCAGGCCGACCGTGTTGTAGTCGCGTTGCAGCGTGTACCAGTCGTAGGTTTCGCGGGCGCGCACGTATTGGGCGAGCCAGTATTTATCCATGACCTCATCGCCCGTCACCGCCTTGTCGGTGATGGCCGTCACGATGTCAGGAACGCCCGTCGTGTTGTCCACGCGGATGACGTAAGGCACCGACTCTTTGAGCGGCATCATCATGGCGATGGCGGCAATCGCCAGGACAGCAATACCGACCGAAGCGAAGGCAACGCGCCACGCCCGGCGTTCGGATTTTTCAACGGAGAGCACCCGCGAGGACTCCCAATTGATCGCCTGCTCGAAGACAGGTTTTTCGTCAGTGGGCGTTTCCACCCCAGGTTTCTTTCCGAACATGCTTGTTACTCCCCTTTGGTTTCGTTGGTGACTGGTGCAGGAGCCGCAGGAACGGGCGCTTGCTGGTTGATCTTGACGCGGGGCTTGCCTTCGAGAGAAGGCAAGACCGCTTTGTTAGTCGCGCAGCCTGCGAGGGCGACGACCAACAAGACGACAAATGCTTGCTTCATGAGCGGAGTCCTTCATTGATGTTGACAGGTGCAGGCCAGATTATACTATCTTTGCGGCCAAAGTGCCCTATCTTGGTTATCGGCGGGCGAAAAAAAGCCGCCCTGTTTTTGGTAAAACAGGACGGCCTTTTCGCTCTTATTGCTTGACAGAACCGCCAGTGGCTTTGCCCCAGTTCTTGCCCATGTTCTGCATGACGTGCTGCCGATAGGCTGGGTTCCACATCGTGTTCCCGGCGACCAGATGGTTTGCCCGGCGAGCCGTGACCATCATCCCCGATTGCATGTCGCGCCGCGTGGTCATCGGGTTGGCGATGTTGCCCGCCGTCTTCGCGGCGTTCAGACCGCCAGAAATCGGCGACATCAAGTGACGGATGCCCATAGCGGCCATCGAGACGCCACCGGCCAGCCCGGAAGCCATGCCGCCCGCTTGCAGGATGATCCAGCAGAGAACGCCCGTCAGCGCGCCGATTTGCAAGGCTGCAAACATCGGGTTGCTGTCACCATCGCCGGAGAAGTCAGCACCGGCAATGAATGCGTCGTATGCCTTCATGGCGAAGGTCATCACGATTGCCATGATGACGATGGTCAGCACGTAGTTCATGACCTGGGAGAACCAGCTATCGAAGAACCGGGCCGTGGCCGGGAACATCAAAGCCACGATGAACAGAGGCCCAAGGGCAAACATCACCGCAAGCGAGAACTTCGCCACGATGACGACCGCGCCGCCGAGCATGGCGACCAGTACCGTGCCAGCCGCCACCACGATACCGGCGATGGCCCAGCCCAGGACGGAGCCGAAATTCCAGCCGGCTTCGTCGGCGCGCTGGAAGCAGATGCCGACCAGCTCGAAGCCCTTGCCCATCGACTGATCCAGCACTTGATAGATGTTCATCGGAGTGCCGCCGCTGGAGTTCATCGCCTGCGACAAGCCGCCTTCCAGGCCGTTGATGGCACTCATCACGCCGCTGATGTAGCCGTCAGCGGTCAAGGCGAAGAACGCAATGATGATGATCTTCAAGCACTGCTTTACGAACGTCCAAAACGGCGATTCGACGGCACCCGTCGAAATCGCGTACCCGGTCATGGTGATGTAGAGCGTTACCCCTGTCAGCACGACCATTTGCAGGGCGAACATGAGGCTGGACGCGGCCGGTTGCACGAAGGCATCCGTCGCGTTCTTGACCGTCTCGCCAATGAATTGAAAAACCATCGGGTCCATAGTTCAACTCCCTGACTTATGTTGTGGTTGGATGCGAGATAGAGCGCGAACAACCTTCGTCGCCCAGCCGATGGATGTAATGACCTTGACCGCTTCAAGGCACAAGAACAGGAAGAAGATTGCCTTGAAGGAGGCAAGAACGAACGACCAAAAGGGCGCGTCGATAGCGCCCGTTGACAACGCATAGCCCGTCAATGCGATATAGAGCGTGACGCCTGTAGCGAATAGGAATTTCATCGCTAAAAACAGCTCAAGAGCGACGGGCTGGATACTCATAAATTCCATGATTCCCCGCCTATTTTTTGTTGATGTCGTCAGCCGTCAGTGGCTTGACCGGGCTTATGCCGCCGCCCTTCGCGCTCCATGTGGAGGACGAATCGGCGCGGCTGGCGTTCACGCAATTGGGCGTGGCGGCCAGCTCGCCGGGGTTCGCTTTGCACTTCGCCAGGACTTCGGCGCGTTCGGCCTTGTGGGCCTTGTACCAGTCCACGGTTTGAACGACTTCGGCCGGCGTTTCCGGCTTGTCTTCCTTGCACCCGGCCAACATCGACAGCGTGCCCGCTACAACCAGCAAAACGGTCAGTTTTTTCATTCGGTGAATCTCCTATTTGGGGACAGCGGGCGTGCTGCCCATCGTCATCGGGTTATGGTGACAGAAGCCGCACCAGGTGGCGCGGCTCCTGTCGCCAACTGGCTTAGTTGCTGAACGACAGCGGTTGCACCTGAATGGGCTTCTTTGCTGCCCAGGTCTTGGCCTGAATCTCGCGTTGCCGCTGGGCCTGCACCTTTTCTTCGGCCTGCGCGACCATCGCATAGAGCTGCAACTTCGTTTGCTCGTTCTGGATGTTCGCCTGTTCGGCCGCGATCCGGCCTTGCAGTTCGGCGATGGCCTTCGGGTCGGACGTGTCGTTGATCTTGGCCATGAGCTGGTCAATCTGGTTGATCCGGCCCTTGGCCTTGTCGTAGGCGTCCAGGGCAAAGCCCTTGTCCTGCGATGCCTTCACGGCCCGCGCTTCGCACGCCTTGCGCTGATCGCCTGCACTGACGCGCTCGCAGCTATCGAAAATCTTGTTCGCGTCGTACACGGCCTTGGCCGTGCCGCTCAGACCGTCATAGCCGCCGTTTTTCACGGCGTCATAGACACCCTGCCAGTCGTTCGGCAGGTAATCCCGCAGCGCGGGATTGTTCATGATCGTGCCCAGGCCGCGCGAGCCAGTCAGCGATTCATATTGCTGCTTGGCCTGTTCGATCTGGCTCATCATTTGGTCATACTGCATCTTCCACTTCGCAATCGTTTCGACCTGCTGGGCGATGCTTTGCGCGATGGATGCGCCGTCAGTGACGGGAATTTGCGCGAACGCTGCCGAAGACATCAGCGCCGACAGCGTGACGCCGAGAAGAACCTTTTTCATTTTCATGCTGATTACCTCACCACTTGGAGTTTTGAAGACGCCACGCGAGCCTTGCGGCGCTCGTGGAACACTGGAAGCCAGTTGTCGGGGTTGTCGCCAACCTCGGCAATGACTTCATCCAGCAGTTCGTTGTTATCGAGACTGCCCGACAAAATAGCCAGCTCATCATCAAAGCCGCCAAGATCAAGACGCCCAATCATGGACGTGTGGCCTTGCTTGATAAGGAACATCCGGCTTTCCTCGCCCATGCTGCGGATGATTTCAAACTCCGCGACCGAGCATTTGAACCCTTCGGTGTATTCGATGAAGTCGGCCTTCGGATTAGGAAGGTAGATTTCAGTCGCCACCTGTTGCACCAGGGACGATGCGATTTTCGACTTCAACAAGCTGCTGGGCATTTGTGTCGCAAACACGCCCAGGCCGTTTTGCTTGCGGATGGTCAATTGCTTGTTGCCGGCGAACTCCGAGAACGCTTCGTCATCGACCCACTTCCACGCCTCATCCATGAAGTACATGAAGCGGCGGCCGTCGATGATCGTGTCCATGCGATGGAGCAGGTACATCGAAATGGGCGTGCGAACGTCGGCGTTATCGAGAAAGTCGGTGCCGTCGAAGCCGTAGTTGTTATGCGTGGTGAAGTCGATTTCATCGTTCGGGCAATCCAGCACCCACGCGAGCGGGCCTTGCTTGCCCCGGCCGTCGTCGTAGCACCACCGCGACAGGCGCTTTGCCACGCTGTTTTCGCGGTCTTCCTTGTCCGTGCCTTCGGTCATATTTTGCAGCACGGTAGAGAGCCGGCGAAGCTGGCGAGGCATCCGCATGACGGTTCGCACCGCATGGCTGATGCGATGTTCATCCGTCGTGGTAACGCGGTTGTGTTCGCCGGACACCAGAACCTTAATCAGCTTTTCGAGGAAAAGGATGTTGGATTCGGTCGGCTCCATTTGCATCGGCTGGAAGCCAGTCGGCCGGCCATTCTTGACCGACAGATATTTGCCGCCGATGGCCTTGATGCACAGCTTCGCGCCTTCGTCCTTGTCGAAGAAAACCGTCGTGAAGCCCATCGGCGCATTGGTCTTGAACTTCTGCGACTCGACCAGCAGCGCGTTCAGCATCACGGTTTTACCCGCGCCGGACTGGCCGATCATGCGGGTATTGCCGAGCAGCTTTTTGTCGTAGGCGTCTTCGTCGCCCTTCGAGTAGTGAAAATTGAAGTACAGCGGCTGGCCCGAAGGCGTCTTGAACAGCGTCACGGCATCGCCCCAAGGGTTGCCGTCACGCTTGCCGGCCGTGAAGTTGTGGAACGACGAGAGGCCCGCAAAATTCTTGCTGGTCAGGCCCGCGATGCGTGGCCGGTACGACCAATTGCAAGGCAGTTGGGCATAGAACGCGGAATCGGTGGCCGTGGCGACCAGGGCGGCCAAAAAGCCGCGATCCTGAATGATCGTCATGGCCGACGTGGTGTTGCGGCGCACCTTTTCCACCGAGTCGCCAAAGATCATGAGCGAATAGTGATATTCGCCCATCGTGAACTCGCCCTGAATCAGTTGGTCGATGGCGGTCTTCATCTGCTGAATCTGCGTCGCGCTGCCGTCTTCGGCGTTCTGGAGCTGCTTCATTTGCTTTTCCAGAAACTCTTTGCCCTGGCGCTTCGCCATGAAGCTATAGGACTGCGTGACGACGTACTCGTAATCCTCGTACATCAAGCCATTGAGAATCCCCGGCTCCGTGTGCGCGGTGTAGTCCTTGAAGTCCACACACTGCGCATAGCGGGTTTTGGTCGGCGAGCGAATTTCAATCGTCTCGGTGCCGACGAACACCCAGGCAGTGCCCAGGTATTCATTCAGCGGTGCCGATGGCACGCGCACTTTCTGCCATTCGCCAGAAATGAGGAAGTTCAAGAAGGTCAAAGCGTGCGAGCAAAGCACGCCGTTTTCATCTTCGTAGGTGGTCAGTTCTTCCAGCCCATAGCGGCGCATGCTGGATTCGATCTGATAGGCCACTTCGTCCAGCTTGCGGATTGCCGCGCGCTGATCGTTCATGATTTCAGCGTGCGAGCGGCGGGCCGTCTTCGCCATCGCCTTGTCCATGCGCGACGGCATGGGGCGATAAACGACCGTCAAATACAGCTCGTTTGCCATCATGCGATAGCCGGCAAAGCTGTCGAAATACTTCTTGTCGAAGTCGCGGCAGAAATTGTTCTCAAACGTCGATTTGAGCCTGTCCGAAGTCTGGCGGCGAACGCTATGCGACCACAGCGCGACGTGGTTCGACCCGATGGAGCGAAACAACGTGTTCAGTTGATCCTTGCGCAGAAGCATGTCTTCCGCGTCGGCCGTCTCGAAACTGATGCCGCTCAGTTTCCAGATACGCATGAAGTCACCGTCTTTGGTGACGATGGTGTTCGGCGAAACGTGGCTGCTGTACGGCACAAAGGGCGCGACCGCCCTTTCATTGCTTACTTGCTTGAGATATTTAGGTTGTGCAGACATATCGCCTCACTTGCGTTTCTTGAACGCGAAGGGGCTGTAGGCCGATGCCTTCCAGAACTTCGCGTTGTGGTTGTAGTTGACGCCGCGAAACAGCAGTTTCAGGCCCAAGAGCCTGAACTGCTGATCGTCCGACTTGGCGATTTGTCGCATCGTCAAGATGATGGGAACGAGCGTGGCCGCGAAAAACACCGTCGTCCAAACGCTCAGGAGGATCACCACGACCGAGACGGCGGCCAGCGGCACCAATGGCACGCCGAACATCATCGCCGGCCGCGTGCAACCCTTAAACAGCGGGTCGCGCGGATCGAATTCTTCCATTGGTGCCGACATACCCGCCCCTTAACCCAGCAGGTAGCCGGCCAGCTCGGCCGCGCCACCAATCAGCAGACCACCGGCCAAAATCTTGCCGCACTCGGCCATGTCGGCGTGCTTGAACAGGAACTTGTAGCCGGCCCACATGATGGCGATGGTGACGACACCAATCGAGATACCGCGCAGGACGACCAGCACGTTTTCCACGAAGGTATTCACCTTGTCCAAGCCGCCTTGCGCGAACGCAGGTTCGGCGGCCATGAGAGCGAGGCCCAGGAACACGGCCATGATGGAAAGCGCCTTGGCGGTGCTGTTGTTGTTGATCGTTGCTTGCATGTGAAAACTCCAAAAGTTGTTAGTCAGTGTCGGCGGGTTGTCCGGCCCGCCTATCCGGTTTGAAAGTTGTAGCCGCGTCATTGCATGGTCGATAGCTCCCCCTGATTGCGTTCCCCACATTATACGATAACCAACGCCAAAATATACCATCTTGGCAAGCAAATTTAGGCTTTCTTGGCGACGGCTTTCTTGGGCGCTCGCTTGACGGGCTTGCCCTTGTCGTCATCCATGATGTTCTTGCAGCCTTCCTTGAAGCCGCTGCAACCCCACCAGTAGCCGTACTGCCCTTTGCGCCGATACATCGGCTTCGAGCAGAGCGGGCAAGGTGCCGTTTTCACGGCGACAGGCTTGCCCTTTTCGTCGTCCAAGAACGTCTTGCAGTCCTCACCCGTGCAGAACCAGCCGAAGCCGCCCTTCGGCTTGCCGGTTTCCTTGTCCTTCTTCTGGTAGCGCCGCAAGGGTGCCGCCTTGCACTTCGGGCAGGTATGCACCGTGGGTTCGACGGGCTTGCCCTTGTCGTCGTCCATGAAGTGCTTGCAATCCTCAGTGGAGCAGGCCCACAGGAAGCCGCCGCCCGTCTTGCGCTTGAACCGGCGCATGGTGCCGGTGCCGCACTTCGTGCAGGCGTAGGTCTTGCGTTCAACGGGCTTGTTGTCCACGTCGTCCATGAAGGTCTTGCACTCGGCGTTCGTGCAGCACCAGAAAGGCGTCTTCCCGGCCGGCGAATAGCGCCGTAGGCCGCTTTCGCACTTCGGGCAAGGGAAGCGCGGCTTCATGGCCCCGCTGCTGCCTACGGCCTCAATATCGGCCTGCAACTGGACGAACGCGGGTTCGACCACCTCGACATAGCCGCAATTGCCATCGGCGATCACGTCAAGTTCTTCTTCCAGGCCGCGCGTGAAGGCCAGTTCGATGAAGGCAAATTCGGCCTTCACCAACTGATCGACCAGCAGCACGCCGGTTTCCGTGGGTTCAAGGAACCGCTTCACTTCGCCCAAGTAGCCCTTGCCCATGATGTTTTGCATGATGGCCGGGTAGGTGGACGGCCGCCCTACGCCTTCGGCTTCGAGCTTGGCAATCAAGCTGGCCTTGGTGAAGCGCGCGGGCGGCTTCGTCTCCTTGCGCAGCAGCTTGCCGGAATCGGCTTGCTTGGCCGATCCGACATCGAGCAAGGGCACCTTGCCGCCGCTGGCGTCGTCTTCGTCGCCGTCGCCGGCTTCCTCATCCTTCACCGCGTCCTTGGCGGTCAGCACGCGCCAACCCTGTTCAACGAGTACGCGGCCCTTGGCCTTGAACTCGAAGGTTTCCGCGCCGTCCGTGGCTTCCAGCGTGACGGTGTTCACCTTGTACCTGGCATCGGCCAGTTGCGAGGCAACCGACCGTTGCCAGATCAGCCGGTAAAGGGCGCGTTGCTTGTCGTCTTCCCCGGCTTCTTCCACGTCGATATGCGTCGGCCGGATGGCTTCGTGCGCCTCTTGCGCGTCACCCTTCGCCTTGAACTTGCGCGGCTTGTCCGGCAGCGCCCAGCCCTTGCCCTGGGCGAAGGTGCGAATCTCCGCGTTCGCTTCGTCGCTGAAATTCACGCTGTCGGTGCGGATGTAGGTAATCACGCCCTGTTCAAACAGCTTTTGCGCGAGCTTCGCCGTCACTTCCGGGTCAAGTTTCAGGCTCACGCTTGCCGCTTGCAGCAGCAAGGACGTGGAGAACGGCGACGGCGGCGACTGCTTCGCCGGGCCGCTGTCCGCGTCCGTTACCCGGAACTGGCGGCAAGCCGCCGCACGGTTTGCCAGGGCTTCATCGAGCACATAGGGCTTGTCTTCGCTGACGAACGGCTTCGTGTTCCATTCGGCTTGCCAGGACTCACCATCGAAGGCCACGACCGCGCCGAAATGGCTTGTCTTCTTGAACGCCTTGATGCGGCGTTCCTGATCGACCACAAGGCGCACGGCCGGGCTTTGCACCCGGCCGGCCGACAACGACATGCCCAGCATGTCGGAGAGCAGCGGCGACACCAGATAGCCGTACATGCGATCCAGGGCGCGGCGCGCTTCCTGGGCATGCACAAGGTCATAGTCGATCTTGCGGGCCTTGTTCAAGGCCGCCTTAATCACGTCGGGCGTGATGGCGTCGAAGGTGACGCGCATGTACTCGGATTCGTCCAGGCCGAGCGTTTCTTTCAGGTGCCACGCGATGGCTTCGCCTTCACGATCCGGGTCGCTGGCGAGGTACACCATTTCAGCATTGCGCGCTTCCTTGCGGATGCGTGCAACCCGTTCTTCGCCACCCGGAAAGGTGCGGCCCTGCACCGTCGCGGGCGGGATGAACTCATAGTTCAGCGTGAAGCCCGGTTGCTCGATGCCCAGGTCATTGCGCGGCAAGTCGCGGATGTGGCCCACGCTTGCCATGACCTTCCAATCGCTGCCGAGAATGGATTCCAGCTTTTTGATTTTGTTCGGGCTTTCAACGACCATCAATTTCATAAATCCCCCTTAGAAAACTATGGCCGAGCTGGCCGGCGCGGGCTTGTCGGCCGGTGCTTCATTGGCGACACCTTCGGGCTGGCCAGGAGCTGCGCCAGTCGCCAACGGTTGCAGCTTCGCCGCCCCGCTGTCGGCAGTTTTCGGACGCAGCAAAACCGGCGCATTGTCCGAAGGCAATGCGGCCGGTTGTGCGGGTTGAGCTTTGAGAGCAGCCGGGGCCGCTGCGCCGGCCGCCTTGTCAAACTGCGGCTTGGGGCCGCTGCCCGTCTGGATCGACGGGACTACAGGGATTGCCTGCGGCTGCACCCCGGCGCTGGCAAGCACCTTTTGCACGTAGCTGGGTTTGCCGGCCACGTCGGGCTTGAAGCCGCGAGTGAAGTTTCCCGAGTAGTAGCAGGAGAAAGCCGCGTGCAACGCGGCTTGTGGCTCTGGCGTGCGCTTGGAGGCGCGAACGTAGCAGTCTTCGAGAATCTTCGAGCCGACCCGAAGACTGGTGCAAGCGTCGAACGCTTGCTCATAGGTGATTTGGTACTTCGGCAGGTTGTAGCGGTTGACCTGCGCAACGCCCAGCGAAAAATTCCAACCATCGTTTTCGAGCTGCTGCGCCGTCGCTACGGCTTCTTCGCGGCTCTTGGGTTGCCGAGCGAGCCGCCCGCCGACAACGCCGATTGCGTAGGGGTTATAGCTCGACTCGACGTTGACGACGGCCGCCATAGTCTGCGGCGCTACCGTCGGGGCGCACTCTTGCGCGAGTGCCAGAAATTCCAACATGGTTCCGTCTCCAATTCGTCACATCTTGACGGGAACCATAATAGCATATCTTGGTAATCATAGATCACCTTTTTTGGTAGTCTTCTTGGCCTTCTTTTCCGGTTGTGGTACAGCGGTCACAGGGGCCGGTGGTTCGCCTGCTGGCGGTAACTGTTGGTTTCTCAAAATCTCTACGCTATCCGTTGGGTAAGCCGTTTTCAGATGATCGTTCAGGCGCTTCAAGTCCTTGAAAAGCCTGGGTTGATCGCGTTCGCGGCGAGTAGTCAGATACCACTCTTTGTTTCCCGCCCATTTCAATTGAGCTACGACATAGAAGCCGTCCGGTGTCTCAGCAATGGTCAGTTTTTTTAACGTCTGCTGCTGCACGGCCAGTTCTAGATCGCCCTCCAAAATGCTGTTGGCGGGACTACATGGGGTTCGATTCATGTGTGTCCTGTCGTTGGGTGCGGTCATGTCTGAAAGCATCCTATTTTAAAGCCAAAACGATGTATTTTGGTAGTCGTTCATAAGTAATCCGGTCGAAAAAATGTTGCAAGCCTCAAGTAGCATGCTCGCCCCGGCCGTGCCGGGTACGGGCTTTCGTGCTGCGCATCGAGCCTTGTTCCAAGTCTCGACCCCTTCGGGCTTCAATCCCTCTCGGTTGCGCGACTCCGCGCGCTGGGCGGCACCTTGGCGACAGCCCTACCGCCCTGGTTGCCCCTTCCTGTCGCCAAATTATAGCGTTTTGGCGACCAAAAGACGACAAAAAAGCCAGTTCTGTCACCAAAGCCGGCACCATTTCCTTGACACCTGCCTGACGCGCCGGTCTTCGGTTTCTTGCCTTGGAAAACTATAAAAAATAGTAGTTGCGGCTTGTGGAGCTTGTGGGCAACGGGCGACCTGTTGGCAGGGTGTGGGCAACCGCTGCGCGGTTGTCCATCGCCCTGTCACCAGGGAACCGCGCAGCGGTTAGCACGGAATCCGGCCGCGCCGGATTGTCCATAAATCCACATGCCCTGACTCCCGCACCCGTTGCCGCCTTGGAGACACCGCGGCGACCTGGCCAGCTCCTTTTTGTCACCAAAGACCCAGGCCCGCCGCCTTGGTGACAGATCCCGCCGGCGCCGGCGGATCTGTTGTCACCATCACCGGGCTTTGCCCTTCCAGGCCACGCCGCGATGAATCGCCGCGTTCCAGGGACACCGGCAGACTCGTTCCGAGACTGCCACCGGGCTTACGCCCTTGAACACCCCAAGGCGGGCGCTGCCCGCCTGTTACAGCGGTTCCCGCTGAATTAGGCCGTGGTCACGTCCAGGCCGCCTTGCTGCGGGTTGTGCGGCTTCGCTGAATACCTTTCGCCTGCCCTAAACGGTAGTCCGGCCATGCCATCGCTCCAAGGGCCGGGCTGCGCCCTGAAATCCTCACCCGTTCGCACTCGCTGCGCTCCCTTGCGCTGCGGCTTCCGGTTTCTCCCTTTCCGCGCTGTCCTGTCCGGCCCACCTACGGGCTTCACGGCGAAAGGCACTCAGCGAAGCAAGTTCACACAACGAAAGGCGGATACCGACATGACGCACCAATCACAAATTCAAAAGCAAAACACCCCGGCTCAAGCATCTAGCAAAGCAAGTGTTGAAGCCCAAAACCTCAAGAGCTACCGCATCGAGGCCAGTGTCACGAACCCGGAAAACACCGCCGAGCGCGGCAATCTGCATGACTACCACGTCGCCATTGATCGCACCAAGGCCAACGGGCACGCGCGGAATTTCTGGCGTCAGGGCTATTGGGTCGAGGTGTACGACAACGAAACCAACGAGCTGATGGCCGGGCCTATCGACCCCGATGCCGCCCTGCCCTCTTACATCGTTTGACCGCCAAAGGAGCCTAGACCATGACCCGTTTCATTCCAGCCAACGCCGAAACCCGCGAATTCCCCGCCGCTGCCGTCGTCGCCTACTGCTACCAGAGCGACCGAGGCCCGGCATTTGTGGCCTACAAGGGCCGCCAGAGCAAGCCGGCCCGGTTCTATGCCTTCCCGAGCGAAGAACGCCGGGACGCGAACCTTGCCGACTTCGTGAAGCAGCAAACCGAGGCGGAAGACTGGAAGCGCGCCCGCCGTGAAACCGGGCATGGCTTGGCCGTGGGCGACATCGTTTATTCGTGCTGGGGCTACGAGCAAACCAACGTCGATTTTTTCGAGGTTGTCCGCGTGCCGTCTGGCCGGTCGGCCGTCGTGCGCCAGATCGAAAAGGAAGTCACCGAGAGCGGAGCGGGCAGCATGAGCGGCCGAGCCATTGCGAAGCCGGGCCAGTTCCAGGCGACCGCCAAGGAGGCCACGCACCGCGCGGCCGGCCTGCACTGCCTCACTGGTGGCAAGACGGCCCCTGGCAGTCTCAGCAAGTGGGATGGTCGGCCGCTTAGTGTGTCGTGGTACGCCTAACCGGCCACCACGTTTAGGCAGAAATAAAGCCGCGTTTGTGTGTTTTCATCTACCAGGATGGTATATAATGGAATCACACAACGGGCAATTTGGTAAGGAGCTACAGCCATGAACAACGAGCGCCGCAAGCAGATCGAGAACATCAAGGGCCGCATTGCCGTCCTGCTGTCCGAAGCCGAGAACATCAAGACCGACGTGGAGGCGATCCGCGACGACGAACAGGAGTACCGCGACAACATGCCGGAATCGTTCGGCGAGGGCGAGAAAGGCGAGAAGGCAGACGCCGCGATTGCCGCGCTTGAACAGGTCATTGAAGACCTTGAAAGTCTGATCGAAAACGACTTCGACGGCCAGCTCGACACCGCCGCCGAGTAAGCCCAGGACGCAGAAACAAGATTCCCCGGCATGGCTGCAACCATCCGGGGAGTGACCGCCAACCACCAGTTCTAAGGAAGTGAAGCGATGCCGGATATTAACAAGATTGCCGAACAGATTCGACTTGCCTTTGCGACGGGCAAGCCCTGCAAGGTGCCGTTGATGACCATGCGCGACTTCGGCCGGTTGCTTGACCTGCTGGAAGACGACGAGCGCGCAGCCGCCTAAGCGCAGCGCCGCGAAATTTGTCCATGACCAAATCGAACCACACCGGAGAAGCCGCCATGAGCCAGACCCCGAACACCATCGACATAACCCCGACGTGGGGCGAGTGGGCCAACATTTACCGCCGTCTGGCCGAGACGGGCGAAACCAAGGCCGTGCGCGAGCTGCGCGCCGACTTCGCCAAGGCGATGGCCGCCGCTGCTGCGCTGAATGCGATCCGCTCGACCTTCACCGACGCGCAGGCCGAAATCGTGAGCAAGGCCGTCACGGCCGAGCTGTCGAAACAGGGCTACTAAGGGGCCGCCATGCGCTACGCAGACACCACCGAAGCAAAGGCCGTGCGGGCACGCCGGCAGGCATTGCGGCGCGGCCAGGGCATCGACCTTCTGGCCGAGCGGGCGCGACTGGTGGCGTTCTGGCGCAAGTGCGCCGAGACGAACCCGGCCTATCGCCCGCATAACGGCGCGTGGTGGTCGGTGTTCACTTGGAACCCCTGTTTTCGCCGCTTGCTCTTGCCGACGCTGCGCGCCCGGCAGGATGCACGCGACCGCGCGCACCGCGAGCAGTACGCCGCCGAGCTGCGCGAGTCGTCGCGCAAGTGGGAACAGCAGAAGGCCGAGCGCAAGGCCGCCAAGGCCCGCGCGAAGCTGCCCCAGCTCGATCTACTCGACTTGGCGACAGAAACGCCGCCAGGCCTCGATGCACCAGTCACCAAAGCAAGGGCAATGCAATGAAGGAATGGAATGTGTACGTGGACGGCCGCTATGTCGGCACCGTCAACGAGGAAACCGAAGCACTGGCGCGGCTCGCCGCGTTCAGCAAGTACGACGTACCGGACGACGCGGAATTGTCCGTGTCGCGCCGCTAACCCACTCAGGAGGCAAGACGATGGAAACCTATCAGCAGATACACGACTTCACCCCGACCGGCGCGGAGCGTTTCGCCGCGTTCCTGGCCGCCCAGGCCCGGCCCGACGTGAACGCCGAGGCGTGCCGCATGGAATGCCTTGGCGTCATGGAAGACAACTTGAACGGCAGCACCGCCGCGCCCCTGTCGTGGGAGCTGGGAGCCTTCGAGAGCGCCACCGGCAAGCCCGCGACCTTCACCGCCGAGCTGGCGGATTTGATCGTTGAAACCGTGAACCCGACCGAGTGAACCGCGCCATGCAGTCGATGACCCTTGAACAGCTTCGCACGACGTTTCACGCGGGCGGCTTGGCCGCCGCGCGAGTCGTGGCGACCGGCAAACGCTTTCATGCCGTGGCCGATACGAAGGGCGGCGACCGGGTTGTTTTGGTGCGCCATTCGGACACCACGGCCCGCGCTTTCAGTGACCCCGGCACCGCCCTTAAATTGCTGCGCGACATCGGCTTTCGGGTTGTCACCGTCGATATGACGGACTGGCAGCCCGGCCAAGGCGCGCTTTAGCTCAGGAGAGCCAACACCATGAAGACCCTGCGCATGATCGCCCTGCCCCTGCTGCTGGCCGTTCTCAGTGGCTGCGCCACGAACGGCGGCCCGTACTACTACGGCGGCACCGGCTACCGCATGCACAACATTGGCGGCCTGCCCGTGTCCGGTTCGCTGGGCGTCAATGTCACCCCGCGCGGCCTGATGTTCAATCCGAACATCGTGATTCGCCCCTCTTACGTCGATTGGAAGAAGAAGTGAGGTTCCGCCCATGTTCAAACTGATTTTGGTTGTCCTGGCCTTCGTCGCGGTTGCCGCGCTGGTTGACCTTGGCGGGTCGGACGAGCGCGCCGAGCAGGCCCGCTATGCAGCGCAGCGCATCGAGAGCCAGGACGCCATCTTGACCGGCCTACAGGCCATGAATGACGCCGCCGTGAGCGAGTTCGCCAGCGACTGGCGAAAGGCGTTCCCGGAGCCGTCGCCGGCCAAGCTGTCCGAGCTGCGCGACATCGAGCAGCGCATCAAGAACGACAAGACGGCCGCCGTCAAGATGACGCGCGCCTACAAGATGAAGAACAGCCCGTTTTGCAATGGCGAGGTGAAGGCCGTTGTCTCGCTGTCGTCGCCAGATTGCCCGCCCGGTCTTTGACCCACCAACCACAGGAGAACCACCAATGAGCAATGAAAACTGGATCGCGCACGCCTACCCCTTGCAGCAACTGACGATCAAGCTACAGGGCACGCGGCACAGCGACAAAGCCGCCATCGTCGCCCAGCTTGAAACCGTGCTTGCACGGCTCAAGGCGGGCGACACGTCCGGGCAAGATCATGACGACGATTTCGGCTATGCCTTCGAGTACGTCCAGGCCGTGCCCGGCCCTTCGTTCTTCGATGCCCCGGCCGGCTTCGAGTGACCGCAGAATGCCGATGTCTTGCCCGGTTCGACCGGGTTTTTTTTCGCGCTGAAGCTGTCTTGCGATGGTGACAGCCTCACGTCCTGGCCAGCTCGCCTTTGTCGCCAGCGTGCGCCCGCAGCAGCGCGCACACGCGCTTGACTTGGCTTTGACTGCACCCGGCCAGCTTCGCGGTTTCCGCGATGCTGTTGCCGCCCGCTCGCAGTGCCGCGATGCGTTCGTGCATGGCCGTGTCAGGCGTGCGGCCGGCGTAGCGGCCCGCAGCCTTCGCCAATTCGATGCCCTGGCGCTGGCGTTCGCGCCGGTCTTCGTAGTCGTCATGCGCCATTTGCAAGGCCAGCTTCAAGAGCATGTCTTGCACCGACTCGAGGACGATGCGGGCCACGCCCTGCGTGCCGGCCGCCAGTTCGCCCAGGTCGATGATGCCGGGCACCGCCAGACGTGCGCCCTTCGCGCGGATCGAGGCCACCAACTTTTCGGCGTCTTCCAGGGGCAAGCGGCTGATGCGGTCGATTTTCTCCGCAACCACGGCTTCACCGGGTTGCAGATCATCAATCATGCGCAGCAGCTCGACGCGATCCGCGCGAGCGCCCGACGCCTTTTCGCGGTAGATGCCGGCGACGTAGTAGCCCGCCGCCCTGGCCGACGTGGCGATGGCCTCTTGCCGGGCCAAGTCCTGCGCGTCAGTGCTGACCCGCATGTAGATGCGGGCCACCTTGACCGGCGCGGCCGGGGTGTCTGCTTTCTTTGTCGCCAT